>NZ_CP196363.1:0-20073 GCF_058503265.1 Ligilactobacillus sp. ESL1201
GGACGGAAAGACCCCATGGAGCTTTACTGTAGCTTGATATTGGGTGTTCGTATAACTTGTACAGGATAGGTAGGAGCCATAGAAGGCGGAACGTCAGTTTCGCCCGAGGCGTTGGTGGGATACTACCCTCGTTGTATGAACACTCTAACCCACACCGGTTAACCCGGTGGGAGACAGTGTCTGGTAGGCAGTTTGACTGGGGCGGTCGCCTCCTAAAAGGTAACGGAGGCGCCCAAAGGTTCCCTCAAAATGGTTGGAAATCATTTGCAGAGTGTAAAGGCACAAGGGAGCTTGACTGCGAGACCTACAAGTCGAGCAGGGACGAAAGTCGGGCTTAGTGATCCGGTGGTTCCGTATGGAAGGGCCATCGCTCAACGGATAAAAGCTACCCTGGGGATAACAGGCTTATCTCCCCCAAGAGTTCACATCGACGGGGAGGTTTGGCACCTCGATGTCGGCTCATCGCATCCTGGGGCTGTAGTCGGTCCCAAGGGTTGGGCTGTTCGCCCATTAAAGCGGTACGCGAGCTGGGTTCAGAACGTCGTGAGACAGTTCGGTCCCTATCCGTCGCGGGCGTAGGAAATTTGCGAGGATCTGTCCTTAGTACGAGAGGACCGGGATGGACATACCGCTGGTGTACCAGTTGTCTTGCCCAAGGCAGCGCTGGGTAGCTAAGTATGGATGAGATAAACGCTGAAAGCATCTAAGTGCGAAACTCGCCTCCAGATGAGATTTCCCATTCAGAAATGAAGTAAGACCCCTGAGAGAATAACAGGTAGATAGGATGGAAGTGGAAGTGCCGTGAGGCATGGAGCGGACCATTACTAATCGGTCGAGGACTTAACCAAGTAGCAAGCGCAGTGGAAGTCGGAAGACAGAAGAAATAAAGATGATTTAGTTTTGAGTGAGCAAAGCTCACGTGTGGTGATGATGGCACGAAGGCTACACCTGTTCCCATGCCGAACACAGCAGTTAAGCTTCGTCACGCCGAGAGTAGTTGGGGGATCGCCCCCTGCGAGGGTAGGTCGTCGCCACGCATTTATTCCGGCATAGCTCAGTTGGTAGAGCATCTGACTGTTAATCAGGGTGTCGACGGTTCGAGTCCGCCTGCCGGAGTTAGTAGTTGATATTAAATTATTAACTTAAGCTTTGCCGGCTTAGCTCAGTTGGTAGAGCATCGGTATCGTAAACCGAGGGTCGGGCGTTCGAATCGTCTAGCCGGCATATCTGATATGAAGTCGAGACAATTATGTCTCGGCTTTTTTTGTATGTATATATAAATGCTTCTTTAGCACCCTTTTGTTATAAAATTATTTTGCCGATCACCGTTAAATCATTATACGAAATAGTGACGTTTTTCGTGTCTGATGAGTTTAATGAAACAAGCTGGACGTCCTTATCAGTTAAGAATATCTTTTTGATATAGAAGTTATTATGGTAGTTAACGATCACGATTTGATTACTGTAAAGTTCTTCTACATCATAGCTGACAAAAAGTAGCTGCTGATTCGCAAATAATGGCGCTAGTTCATCTCCCTTAACTACAACTACTAAATGGTAATCGTGGGGGATAGGAACGTTGATTTCTACACTATAATGCCTTTTAGTTAAGGAAAAAATGCTAGTGGCTGCGGTTATCTCTCCTTTAATGATTATCTTTTTTGTCTTATTTTCTACTTGATAACTAGCATTTTTCTCTTGGAGTTTCTCGTGCGTTTGTTCCGCAAGTTGTTCTTTGGCACAGTCATAAACAATATTTTGCCGTTGAGGATCCAATTGTTTCATCTGTGCGATAGTTTTGGTAATCAGCGGTTCAGTAGGCAATGCGTCTTGTGCTAGCAAATCATTGATGTCGAGTGCAAAATAGGCTGCAATTGCTTGAATATAGCGTATCTGTGGTTCAGCCGTTCCGTTTTCCCAGCGCGAAAGCATGCTCTTGCTGATCCGCAACTGATATTTTTCGTTTAGTGCAGCTGCCAGCTTTTCTTGCGACAAATGGTTGCTGATGCGCAGTTGTTTTAATTGAGTAGAAAACATAAGGTGCCTCCTAACTAAGATTAGTTTTATCATAACATGGATTTTTAAAAATAAATACGGTGTTGACAAAGTAAAATGATAGCGTTACGATTATTTTGTTCCTTATGTGGAAAATAAATTAAATATTGTGAATGATTAAGGAGGGTTCAGATTGACTACGAAGAAGAAAAGGCGCACGTTTTATTTGCTGACGCTTGATTATCAAAAGGGGATCGTGCACGATGAAGAAAATTATTTACTGTCGGTTGCCGAAATCGACCGGCTGATCTCGTTATTACAGCAGACCAAAAAGGTGAGCATGTCGCTCGACGTGACCGCATATAACGAGATGGTCTACTTAAAGAAGTCGGGCTTTTTTGATAGCGTTAACTTAAATGGGATCAAAACAAAGCGTAAGCCAATTTCTCAGGCTAAGCGCCAGATGATCTATGAACGCGACCAGCACCGCTGTTATTACTGCGGCAAAACACTGCCAGTCGGCGGCTTTCGGCTGGAACATAAGATCCCGATCAGCAGGGGCGGCAGTAACGATGAGAGCAATATCGTTGTTTCTTGCCCGCAGTGTGATACGCGCAAGGGAACCAGGACTGCCACGGAATTTCTGCGTGAGATCGGTGCGCTGTGAGTTTAATGGAGATTCACTTTAGTGCTATAATAACTGTCAAGGGATGGTGAATAAGATGACTAGTGCAAATGATACGATCAATAAAAGAATTTCCGTTAATATTAATAAAAACAAGCTAGAAGCGGCCGAGCTAGTGCTTGATAAACTAGGATTAAAGACTAACGATGTAGTAGCAATGTTACTGACACAAATTGCTGATACGGGATCCCTGCCAATCAGTGAAGAAGAGCTATTAAAGAATAAAATCATTGCTGCTAGTCATAAAACTCCTATCCAAAAGGTGCAAACGTCCGCAGAATGGGAAGAATTTTTTGCGGACTAGCGAGGAATGATTTAAAAAAATTTTTAGCAGTTATTGCTATAATTAAATAAAGCAAAAGATACTCCTAATAGTTAGTACAAAGCTAATTAGGGAGTATTTTTATACCAAAAAACAGCCAAGGAATAAACCTTGACTGCGAATTTGAAACAAATGTAGGAGGAGGCATGCAGAGAAATCTAATGATCAACCGACTTGATTAGACCTTCTCGTGTAATTACCAGATCCTCTACATAACTTTGGCAAGTTATAGGACACTTTTATCGTAACACTTAGCAGGTAACTTGTCTATAAAAACGCTTTCTTAAATATCAAAATAAAAAAACGGGGCTTTTATAGTACGTTTCCGTTAAAAGGGAATACAGAGCATTGCGTATGACAAAATTATTACTGTTCGTCTTGTAAAATATCGGAGAATACATCTTCAGCCGGACGAATTCTATTAGCTAAAACATCCGCGTAGCCAGCTGCTAGTTCACTTTCAGTCTTCAAATTTTGAATATCGTGAACTGTAGGGCTCCAACCCGCGATTATATTCGAACTTAGAGCATACCAAACTGCATTAAACTCCTTTTTATTATCAAATTTGACTCCCATGATAGTTAAATTTTGTGTATCGACAGCTAAATTCATTAAGTACACCTCCATAAATATTTAAAATTCACTGTCTAGTACTTCTACCAAATCATCACCAAATTCTCCAAGATGCACTTGCTGCTCTTTTACCCACTCTGCTCTTGTGAAAGGGTTTTGGTGTACCGAGTTATCAATAAACTGACCATCATTAGTTAATTGATTTTCCTCATGAATAAGGGAAAGGGCAGGAACTGTTAACATTTTAGAAGGACGAACGCCGATATTTTGATTTTTGTCGTTAAACGGTGAGTTAGCCATGGTAAATACCTCCCTTGATCTAATTATATAACCTAAATTTAGGTTAGCAATCAATAATTTGTGCACAAAAAACAGGAACGTGCCGATCCCCCAGACGTGTTCCTGTTCGAGTATTCAAGTTGTGTTTAAGATCTGGGTTAAGAACAAAATTAACCTTGTAGCAAAGTCAAGACACTGTTAGGCATTGCGTTAGCTTGTGCCAACATTGACGTTGCAGCTTGTGACAAGATGTTGGACTTGGTGAAGTTCATCATCTCTTGAGCCATATCAACGTCACGGATCCGCGAATTAGCATCCGACAAATTAGTAGTTGTCGTACCTAAGTTGTTGATCGTGTGGGTCAAACGGTTTTGAGCGGCACCTAAATCAGCACGTTGACCGGAAACCTTGTTGATAGCAGCATCAACGGAAACTAAAGCAGCAGAAGCATTAGCACGAGCATCTTTATCCAAGGTAGAGTTGTAATCTGCGATAGCAGTATTAACTTTCTGTGAAGCAGTAGTTTTGGATGATGTTTCGTTTGTTCCGTTTGTCCCATTTGTTCCGTTTGTTTCATCTGGTGTTTCGGTTGCAGCAGTATAAACTTCACCTTTAGTAGTATTAAATGCATCTTGCAAAGAGGATACCAATGGACCGTTGGTAGGATCTGAAGAAGTGGCATCAACCGCATCAGAGATTGACGACTCTAGTGCTTCAAATTGTTCAGCAGTAACATCATCTTTTACGTTACCATCAGAGTCAAATACAGCATTAAGTTTATCATTTAAATCACTATTTGAATCTAAATAATCTGACATACCTGCAGCATCCATTGCATTTTTTACATCGTCTGCATTGGTTTGAGCGGTTGAATCAACACTAGCTGCAGTTCTTGTAATACTTGATAAATTTGAGGGAGCTACTGCAGCAGTATAAACTTCACCTTTAGTAGTATTAAATGCATCTTGCAAAGAGGATACCAATGGACCATTGGTAGGATCTGAAGAAGTGGCATCAACCGCATCAGAGATTGACGACTCCAGTGCTTCAAATTGTTCAGCAGTAACATCACCTTTTACGTTACCATCAGAGTCAAATACAGCATTAAGTTTATCACTTAAATCACTATTTGAATCTAAATAATCTGACATACCTGCAGCATCCATTGCATTTTTTACATCGTCTGCATTAGTTTGAGCGGTTGGATTAACACTTGCTGGTGTACCTGTATTAGTAATTTCACCAGTATTATCAGTACCATCAGTAGCATCAGTTGTTGTTCCTTGATAAGCCTCTACAACTTTTTTAACATTAGACTGATTACCATAACTGCCGATATCACCTTGTAATTGATTGGCAAATGAAACTAAATCGTTAGTAAATTTTGTAATATCTTCACTTTTAGCGTCATCTTTAATTGTTAACTCACTACCACTAAGTGTACCAATTTTAGTAACGTCCTTTCCTAGATTTCCATATAAAGTCTTAAGGCTACCGTCATAGTCGCTTAAACCTTTATCAGTTCCGCTTCCTTTAACTAATTGAGCAAGTTTGCTAGAGTCCTGATTTTCAAATCCTAAATTCTTAACAAATGATTTCAAAGCGTCTTTTTGTTCACTATCAGTTGCATTAACAGTAATTTGACCTGCACCTGTATCAACACCTAATGTATTGGCGTCCATCGCATTAATATTGACACTCATCGTCTGACCTGAGTTAGCACCGATTTGGAAAGTGAATTGAGTGTTGTCTTTACTCAACAAGTTCTTGGTGTTGAATTGGGTAGTTGTGGCAATTCGAGTAATTTCAGTCGAAAGTGCTGTATATTCCTTGCTAATTTCGGAACGATCTTCACTCGTCAACGTATCGTTAGCTGACTGCACGGACAAGTCACGCATCCGGCCGAGGATACTATGAGTTTCATTTAGCGCACCTTCAGCAGTTTGAATCAGTGAAATACCATCTTGAGCGTTGGTCTTGGCTTGAGTTAAACCACCGATCTGGGCCTTCATCTTTTCGGAAATGGCGAGCCCTGCGGCGTCGTCGCCGGCTTTGTTGATTCGAGAGCCAGATGACAATTTAGCTAAAGAATCGGACTTAGCGTCGTTAGCCGAGTTTAAGCTGGACAACGTGTTCATTGCGGGAATATTAGTATTAATTCTCATTGTGATAACCTCCAAATATATTTTTTTAAGTACTGAACGCGGGAAAACTTGGAACACGCGTTGGCATTTTGGAGGAATATCGTTGAAAGGAAATGCTAATTAAACGGAATTTTAAGAGATATTTTAGAATTAATATAAATTAAAAAAGAACAGAATTGAGGTCAAAATAGAAACTATCACGATGAAATATTATGAGAAAAAATGATTTTATCCATCAATTAGGCATCGATTTTAGATTAAATATGATATTGAAAAATTAAAATAAAAGTGAATTAGATGTGAATAAAAATGGATAGATTTTTTGCGTTGAAAAGTGTCATAAAATTACTTTTTTAGAGAGTAGATATGCTATACTAAATAAGCAAGGGGTTTTATGGGCGGTGGCTGTGAACTCGAAGAGGAGGCGATGCTTATGGCATCAACAAATCTAGTGAAAGGAATCGGCCGGCTTGAGTACGTTTCAGGCTATATCGTTGATGATCGAATTCGCAACATTAGTCATTTTGATTATAGAATTCAACGATCATCACGACGAAAAGTAACACAAAAAAGCCGTCCCTCTATACTTTGGCGAGTTTCTGGGATGGCTTAATCATCTTATAACAATGCCACCGCCTTTAAAGCGGCTTGCCGAGGGTCAGCGTTTTTTGCTGGCTCTCTTTTTGTACCTTCATTATAACACTAGAATAAATTGTTGACTAGAATTAATAACAAAAAACAGGAACGCGCCGATCCCCCAGGCACGTTCCTGTTTGAGTATTCAAGTTGATGAAAATGTAAAAGTTAAATCTTAAATCAAATCTTAGCCTTGTAGTAAGGTCAAGACGCTGTTAGGCATAGCGTTTGCTTGAGCCAACATTGACGTTGCAGCTTGAGAAAGAATGTTGGACTTCGTGAAGTTCATCATCTCTTGCGCCATGTCCACGTCACGGATCCGTGAGTTAGCGTCTGATAAGTTAGTCGAAGTCGTCCCCAAGTTGTTAACGGTATGAGTCAAACGATTTTGGGCAGCACCTAAGTCGGCACGCTGACCAGAAACTTTGTTGATGGCATCGTCAACAGCAACTAAAGCAGAAGAAGCGTTAGAACGTGCATCACCATCAAGTTCACTATTGTAGGAAGCAATAGCATCGTTAACTTTTTTGCCGGGGTTAGTTTTATCGTAAGCGTCTAAAATACTTTGATCAACATTAGCACCATAACTACCAATATCTCCCTGAAGTTGGTTAGCGAATGCAACTAAATTGTTGACATCATCGCTAGTTGGATCCGTTGGGGTACTACTTACCTTATCATAAAGAGTTTGTAAGCTAGAATCATTTTTTGCTAGTGCTGTGACCATACCACTGAGTGAACCACCAGCACCCAAACCACTAACGACACGATTTACAACGTTTTGCAATTTTCCTATTCTCTTTTGTGCATCGCTACCCTTATTATCAATCAATAACTTACTAATGGAATCTTGTAATTTACTAATTGCTTGTGCAGAAGCGTCTGTTAGCTTATGATTGTCATCAAATGTAATGTTAGTGGTATTAAGCGTTCCGTCTGAATCACTAAAAACATTTGTAAAGTCAGTTGCTGCAGAGAACGAAACTGTGTCATAGTTACCGTCAGAAAATTGATTACTTAATTTGTTGACCAACGTTTGAATTTTTTTCAAATCCGCTTTATCGTCTGCCGATACTGATGAATCATTAACAGCTTTATCTACTTCGTCTTTAGCAGCTTTTATTTTGTCGGCATCTAAATCTGCACTACCAGCACTTTTACCATCATCGCCAACAATTACAGCTAACTTTGTTGCTGCAGCTTCATGATCTTCGCCCGAAGCTAAAGTATGACCACTAGCACTTAAATTAGTAAGAGCATCTTTGTATGTTGTATCATCACCTGTATTAAATCCATCAGCAACACTAAAGCCTGTAAATGAGGTCGTTGCGGATGTAACGCTAGGCGTTAAACCCTTAAAAGCTGCATATACATCTGCGGCATCGGCGGCTGATATATCTTCATTGCTATTACCATCTCCACCAATACCAAGACTTGCCCTAAGAGTATTATAAGCAGCAGTTTGTTGCGCAGCTGTAGCATTTACAGTGATATTATTGTTATCAGTGTTATCGGAAACATTAACACCAAGTGAGACAGCGTCCATTGCATTCACGTTAACACTCATCGTTTGACCAGAGTTAGCACCAATCTGGAAAGTAAACTGGGTGTTGTCTTTACTCAACAAGTTCTTGGTGTTGAACTGGGTTGTAGTAGCGATCCGGGTGATTTCGGATGAAAGAGCTGTATATTCCTTTTGAATCTGGCTACGATCTTGGCTGGTCAAAGTATCGTTAGCGGATTGCACGGACAAGTCACGCATCCGGCCTAAGATACTGTGAGTTTCGTTCAAAGCACCTTCAGCAGTTTGGATCAAAGAAATCCCGTCTTGAGCGTTCGTCTTGGCTTGAGTTAAGCCACCGATCTGCGCCTTCATCTTTTCGGAAATTGCCAAACCTGCGGCATCGTCGCCGGCTTTGTTAATCCGGGAACCCGAAGAAAGTTTTGCCAGAGAATCGGACTTAGCGTCATTGGCCGAGTTTAAGCTGGACAACGTGTTCATTGCGGGAATATTAGTATTAATTCTCATTGTGATAACCTCCAAATATATTTTTTAAGTACTGAACGCGGGAAAACTTGGAACACGCGTTGGCATTTTGGAGGAATGTATTTTGAATAAAACACTAATTAAACAGCACTGATACATTTATTTTAGAATTGATATAAATTAAAAAAGAACAGAATTAAGGCAAAAATAGAAACTATTGCGAAGAAATATTATGAGAAAAAATGATTTTATCTATCGTTTAGGTATCGATTTTAGATTAAATATGATATTGAAAAATTAAAATTAATTCGAATAAGATGTGAATAAAAATAGGAAGATTTTTACGCTGAAAAATGTCATAAAATTACTTTTTAGGATTGAGGATATGATATACTGAATGCATGGGAAGTTTTATGGGCGGTGGCTGTGCACTCGCAGAGGAGGCGATGCCTATGGCATCAACAAATCTAGTGAAAGGAAACAACCGGCTTGAGTGTTTTTCAAGCTATCTCGTTGATGATCGAATTCGCAACGTTAGTCATTTTGATTATAGAATTCAACGATCATCACGACGAAAAGTAACACAAAAAAGCCGTCCCTCTATACTTTGACGAGTTAGGGACGGCTCACTTGCCGTAAATAATTTGCCACTGCCTTTAAAGCAGCCTGTTTTCAAAACCGGTGTTAGCGCACCGGTTATTTTTATGTCTTCATTATAACACTAAAAATGTATTATTGACTAGCAATCATGTGCTGAAGTTGCTGGACGCAAACATTGCGTACGGCATTGACGTACGTTACAATGACCCTAGAGAGGTGAACGAGATGGAAAACTATACTCCCACTAAAGCGCGCCAAAATTTCTACCAGATCCTGAAAGATATCAACCAGCAAAAAAAGCCGGTGACAGTCACTCCTGCTAATGGGAATGAAGACCAAGCAGCAGTCATTATTGCTAAAAAAGACTGGGACGCGATTGCCGAAACCCTATATTTGGAAAACACCGGTACCTTGGCTAAAGTGCGCGAACGTGAAGATGACAATAGTGGTTTTACTAATGTTGACGACATTGATTGGGATAATCTATGAGTAATTATCAAGTTGAAATTAAGAATTCCGCCAAATATGAATAAGCAAAAACTACATAAAAAGCCATCCCTCTATACTTTGACGAGTTTAGAGATGGCTTATTTAGCATAACATGATTGTCACCGCCTTTAAAGCGGCTTGCGGAGGGGTCAGCGTTTTTTGCTGGCTCTCTTTTTTGTATCTTTGATTATAACACTAGAATAAATGATCAACTAGCCGTACGCCAATATAATTATATCTAGGAATTCTTATTCAAAAATTTGTGTGAACTCCTTGTCACTAATAGAGAAAGGAGTTTGTCATTCTAAGTTATCAACCCACTTATCAAAGTCATTCAACGTACCGATCTTTTTCACCTGACCGTTTTCGGCCTCTTTTTTTGCAGCTTTAGCTTCTGGAGAATCCAAAAAACTTACTAAGCGCACTTCATTATTAGCTGCTTTAATCAACGACAAGCGAATATATTCAGAAATGGTCAATCCTTGTTTAGCGAGATTATCCTTGGCTTTTTGCTGAATAGCTAAAGTTACTCGAGTAGAAACAGTTTTGTTTTTGATAACAGTATTACCCATGACATCCTCCTTTAACGTTTACTATTGTACTACGATAATTATAACTAATTTGGATTTACCTAGCAATTAATAAAAAAACAGGAACGCGCCGATCCCCCAGACGTGTTCCTGTTCGAGTATTCAAGTTGATGAAAAGTTAAATCTTAAATCAATTAGCCTTGTAGCAAAGTCAAGACGCTGTTAGGCATAGCGTTTGCTTGAGCCAACATTGAGGTAGCAGCTTGAGAAAGGATGTTGTCCTTCGTGAAGTTCATCATCTCTTGCGCCATATCAACGTCACGAATACGCGAATTGGCATCTGACAAATTAGTAGTTGTTGTGCCTAGGTTGTTGATCGTGTGGGTCAAACGGTTCTGAGCAGCACCTAAATCAGCACGCTGACCTGATACTTTGTTGATGGCATTGTCGACGGCAACTAAAGCAGCAGAAGCGTTGGCACGAGCATCACCATCGAGTGAACTATTATATGTCGCGATAGCGTCGTTGACTTTCTTGCCGGGGTTAGTTGCATCATAGGCGTCTAAGACGGTTTGGTCAACTTTGGAACCATAACTGCCAATGTCACCTTGCAGTTGGTTAGCAAATGATACTAAGTTGTTAACATCATCGGTGGTCAATTCAGTTCCATTTAAACCATTACCTGTTCCACTACCGTCATTAGTGCTGATATCAGGAGAGGTAGTAATTTTATCATAAAGTGTTTGCAAACTGGAGTCACTTTTACTCAATGCTGTAACCAAAGCGCCTAAATTACCGGTATTACTACTACCACCAGCATTATCAGCACCAAATGTAGCAGCTACACCATTAACAGCACTTTGTAATGCCTTTAATCTGGATTGAGCATTACTGCCTTTATTAGCTTTATCAGCTAAGGCATCTGTGATAGATTTTTGTAAAGCTTTAAGTTTTGTTTTACCTGTATCACTTAAACCACCTTTGGATGTATCAACGTTAGCAGTTAAAACTGTGGTAATGTCGAGAGAATGATCACCAGTAGTACCATCCTTTCCAAAGAATCCATCTATTGCAGTGTTTAAACCACTACTAGATACGTCAACATACTGGCCACTTTGATAAGCAGTGTTGACTTTGTTCATGATAGTTTGTAATTTCTTTAATGCATCTTTAGCAAAGCCTGTTGCTGATCCTGAACTAACAGCTTTGTCAATTGCCTCCTTCGCTGTTTTAGTGGTCTCTGCAGTTGGAGCAGTAGCATTTAATGTACCGGTATCATCTGTGAATACGGCATTAAGAGCATTCTTTAAGGCTGTACCATCAGCCCCGCTATCACCATAGGTAGCAAAGAAACCGGTAGTTGCTGTATCTAAAACATCGTAAGCAGCTGTGTAATCTGATGCTTCCGTACCATCTAAATCACCATAATCTGTTTTAGTAGGCTTTAAACTAGAAATAGCACTCAGAACAGCTGCTTTGTCAGTTGTAGATAAAGTCCCAGACTTGGGAAGTGCAGAACTACCAGTAGTAGTGACAGTTCCACCAATACCCAAAGAGTTTCTAAGTACACTATAAGCATCAACTTGTTGTCCAGCGGTTGCGTTAACCGTAATCTTACCATTATCAAGATTATCGCCAACTAAAACACCTAGCGAAGAAGAGTCCATCGCATTGACGTTAACACTCATCGTCTGACCAGAGTTAGCACCGATTTGGAACGTAAATTGAGTGTTGTCTTTACTCAACAAGTTCTTAGTGTTGAACTGAGTTGTTGTCGCAATCCGAGTGATTTCAGATGAAAGAGCTGTGTACTCTTTTTGGATTTCGGAACGATCTTCTGAAGTCAAAGTATCGTTAGCTGATTGCACTGACAAGTCACGCATCCGTCCAAGGATACTGTGAGTTTCGTTTAAAGCACCTTCAGCGGTTTGAATCAAAGAAATCCCGTCTTGAGCATTCGTCTTGGCTTGAGTTAAGCCACCGATCTGAGCCTTCATCTTTTCGGAAATTGCTAAACCTGCGGCGTCATCGCCGGCTTTGTTGATCCGGGAGCCGGATGACAATTTAGCAAGTGAATCAGACTTGGCGTCGTTGGCCGAATTTAAGCTGGACAACGTGTTCATTGCGGGAATAACGTTTTGAGTGGGGAAATTTATTTATGAAGTGTCCTAATTTAATCTCATATTAGAAATGTTTTGTTGTAATTTATTTCGTGAAGGTAATTTTTGTAGTCAATCACTGGCCTGCTGAAGAATTTAGCATTATGTTATAATTTAGTCAGCATATGTTCAGTTGTCGTATTTATTAATGGGTGATTGCAAATGAATTACTTATTAACAGCTGTTACTGATTTAAAAACTACACTTGAATCGCTCTCGTACGCGGTAACCATTGCGGGTATCATTTTGTTGTACATCGAAATCAAGCGTTTCAACAATTTAGAACAAATTGCCGTTTATATCAACTATAATTTGGTCAATGAGGCAATAGTTTACCCAGCAGTGCATAAAGTATTCTTAGATTTTTGCGACGAACACCAAGAATATTTTGAGCGTATCAGAAGCAAGGAAGTTCCATATATCAACGTCACGAGTTTATACCATAGATGGAAAAATAACTAAATTTTAGGGGGATAAATATGACAGTAGAAGAAGTAATTACACAAGAAATGGAAAAAATGGAAAAAGAAAATGACGAGCAAATCAAGAAATTGCACAAAGAGTTATTCAGGGAAGATTTGTTAGCCGACGACCAAAGCAAGAAGTAATGTTGCTTGCACGGTGAAGGAAGGAGCTGCCAATTTAGCGCTAAAATATTTTGGCAGATTTATTGAGATGGAAAAATTAATTTATCCGGTAATTATTGAAGAACGTAACGACGATGGTCATTATTATTTGGTCACTTCCCCTGATATCCCAGGAATGGTAACTCAAGGCGATTCTTTTTCGGACGCGGCTTATTGGGTCGAAGATGCAATCGCAACTATGTTAGAAGGCGACGTTGTTTACCCGCAGGCACAGGATCCAAGCAAGTGGCACTTAAAGGATAACGAAAAGGTTGTCTATATTGCTGTAGATATGAAAAAATCGGATGTTAGCTAATAATTAACTATTAATTTATAAAATAAAAAGTCATCTTATAGCTCAACAATAGTTGAAATGGGATGACTTTTTGTGTGCTTTAGTTCGGCTGAATTTTAATTTTTTAATGTCATATTTAATCTAAAATCGATACATAAATGATGGATAAAAACATTTTTTCTCATAATATTTTGGTGCCTGAATTCCATTTTTGCTTCCATTCTGTTATTTTTCAATTTATATAAATTCTAAAACACCCTTAGAAAAATTGATTAATTAACATTTCGTTCAAAATATATTCCTCAAAAATGCCAACGCGTGTTCCAAGTTTTCCCGCGTTCAGTACTTAAAAAATATATTTGGAGGTTATCACAATGAGAATTAATACTAATATTCCCGCAATGAACACGTTGTCGAGTTTAAATTCGGCCAACGACGCCAAGTCTGATTCACTTGCAAAATTATCATCTGGTTCCCGAATCAATAAAGCCGGCGACGATGCCGCAGGTTTAGCAATTTCCGAAAAGATGAAGGCTCAGATCGGTGGTTTGACTCAAGCCAAGACGAACGCCCAAGACGGGATTTCCTTGATTCAAACCGCTGAAGGTGCGCTGAATGAAACTCACAGTATCCTTGGCCGGATGCGTGACTTATCAGTGCAATCAGCTAACGATACGTTGACTTCAGAAGATCGTTCTGAAATCAGCAAGGAATACACGGCTCTTTCATCCGAAATTACCCGAATCGCCACGACAACTCAGTTCAACACTAAAAACTTGTTGAGTAAAGATGATACTCAGTTTACTTTCCAGATTGGTGCTAACTCAGGCCAGACCATGAGCGTTAATGTCAACGCTATGGACGCCTCATCATTAAAAGTTTTAGTCGGTGATGATACAGCTAACGGGCAAATCACTGTTAATGCTACTGCTGAACAACAAGTTAAGGCTTATAATACACTTAGAAATTCTTTAGGAATTGGATCTGTTGCTCAAACTTCTGCGACTAGCGCTGCTCTCCCTAAAACTACTCCTTTAGCTACAGCTGACAAAGCAGCCCTTATAGGTGCTATTACCGGTTTAGCAAACACTGGCACTGATTATGGCGATTTAGCTGACGACGATGCAGATACGTATAAAACTGCTTATGATGCTTTAAATACAGCACCATCAGGTGGTGGTACTAGCTATTTTGCTGGTGCTGGCGCATCTGTTGAAACAGCCATTGATGCAGTATTTACTGATGATGGTGGTACATTAAATAATACTCCAACTGCAGCTATTGTTAAAACAGCTAAGGATACTCTTGATACAGCCGTTGCTTCAGCTACTGGCGATGACAAAACTAACCTGCAAAAACTGCAAACGATCATGAATAAGGTCAACGACGCTTATCAAAGTGGTAAGTATACTGACTTATCTTCTACATTTAATACTAAATTAGACGCAGTTTTTGCTAAGGTTGACAACAGCGGTAACACTCCTACTCTTACTGGTACACATGGTACCGATATTACCGACATGTTAAACGTTGATACTACTAATGGTGGCTTAACCGATACTGGTAAAACTGCCATGAAAACTTTACAAGATTCCATTAAGTCTGCTTTGACAGACAATGCTAATCAGGGTAGTGATATTCAATCCAGGTTGAAAGCACTGCAAAGTGCCGTTAATGGTATCGCTACTACTTATGGCGCTGGTGATGGCTCTGGCTCTGGTAATAATGAAAGTGGTAATACTGGTGCTTTAGGTAATTTAGTCACAGAATTAAGTAACAACGATCAAAGTTTACAAACACTTTATGATAAAGTTAAAGGAGCTCCTAATTTAACTGCTGGAAGTGGGACTGGACTGAATGAAACAACATTAACCAATGATAATATCAATGATTTAGTATCATTTGCTAACCAGTTACAAGGTGACATTGGTAGTTACGGTTCTAAAGTTGCTCAATCTATTTTAGATGCTTATAGTGGAAACGATACGAACGCTGGTGGAAAAGTCAACAGCGCTATTGCAACTTATAATAGTGACCTTGACAAAGACGCTCGTTCCAACGCTTCATCGGCTTTAGTTGCTGTTGACAATGCCATCAACAAGGTTTCTGGTCAGCGTGCCGATCTTGGTGCTGCTCAAAACCGTTTGACACACACCATCAATAACCTGGGCACAACAACTACCAACTTGTCGGATGCTAATTCGCGGATTCGTGACGTTGACATGGCCCAAGAAATGATGAACTTCACGAAGTCTAACATCTTGTCACAAGCTGCTACATCAATGCTGGCACAAGCAAACGCAATGCCTAACAGCGTCTTGACTTTGCTACAAGGTTAATTAATTTGATTTAAATTTAACTTTTCATCAACTTGAATACTCAAACAGGAACACGTCTGGGGGATCGGCGCGTTCCTGTTTTTTGCGTTACTAATCCTAGTCAATAATTTATTCCAGTGTTATAATGAAGGTACAAAAAGAGAGCCAGCAAAAAGCGCTGACCCTCCGCAAGCCGCTTTAAAGGCGGTGACGTTACTACAATAGCAATTTAGCCATCCCAGAAACTCGCCAAAGTATAGAGGGACGGCTTTTTTGTGTTACTTCCGCTCGTTGTGATCTAGGATAGCGATAATCAGCATCCCGAACGCGATCAGCAACGACAGCACTTGAAATGTATCCAAGTGGACTGAAAATCCTTTCGTCAGATTTTTCACGTATTCTCATACGCAATCACCTCCTAGAGAATAAAACAGCCACCGCCCATAAAACTTCCTGCACATTCAGTATATCATATACCTTAATTTAAAAAAGTAATTTTATGACATTTTAAACGCAAAAATCCATCCATTTTTATTCACATCTAATTCATTTTTATTTTAATTTTTCGATAGCTAATTTAATCTAAAATAGATATCTAATTGATGGATAAAAACATTTTTTCTCATAATATTTCTTCGCAATAGGTTCAACTTTTAGTTCAATTCATCCTTTTTTTAATTTATATCGATTCTAAAAGAAGTGAATCAGCGATGCTTAATTAGCATTTATCTCCAACAACATTCCTCCAAAATGCCAACGCGTGTTCCAAGTTTTCCCGCGTTCAGTACTTAAAAAAATATATTTGGAGGTTATTACAATGAGAATTAATACTAAACACCCAATTCACTTTCCAGATCGGTGCTAACTCTGGTCAAACTATGAGTGTCAACGTCAATGCCATGGATTCTTTCTCTTTGGGTGTTAGTGTAGCTAATAACACTGATAACGGCAACATCACAGTCAATGCTACACAGGATCAACAAATTGGTGCATTAAATAATTTTGTCAGTCAATTAGGATATAAATCAGATGCTGGTAATGGTGATGCTCTTTATGATTTGGTTAAGGGTGATGGGACTTCTAGCAACGTTGGTTTAAATCACTATGATTCCAGTTTAGGAAATCTTTACGATAAGCTTAAAGACGACATGGCAAATATGACAGATGGTGATGGTAAAGTTTCTGCTAATGCTGCAGGCTTTACTGATGATAAATTCTCTAAATTGACCACTGATTTAACTTCATTTGCTAATCAATTGCAAGGAGACATTGGTAGCTATGGCAGTAAGAGTGATGTTGATTTAACTAAATACATTGATTCTGCAAAACCAGCTGCAATTGATGCATCTAACTATAAAAATAAAACTATTAATTCTGGTAGTGGTGTTGCTGGTGGTTTGAGTGAACTGACAGATGAATTTTGGAATGGAACAAGTAATGGTGTTAGTGTTAGTGGTATACTTAACGGAATTAATGAGGTATTTAATAAGGATGGTTCATTTAAGACAAGTGCAACTGGAGAACAGTTCGCTGCTTTAAAAGCCGCAATGGGGTCTGCTAACCCTTCCGGTATCTCTAGTGCTGATGGTGCTGCTTTAACTAAAATTAGAACTGGACTTGGATCTTTCACTGGTTATCGTGCAGCCGGTGTGGATACATCAAAACGGCCAACCTCTGGTGATGGTAGTGTAGCTAACACGAAAACAGCTTTAAAGACCTTGTTAGACAGTAATTATTTTGGGACAGTTAACACTACTTCACATGTTGCCGCTAATCATGACGACATTTATCAGGCTTTAAAAGCTGTATTTAGTACAGGTACTGAAAGTAAGATTGGTGATGGCGGTAATGATTCTGACGCAAGTGGTGATTTTGCCTCTACTCCTCCTACTGCCGCTCAATTCAAAACTTTAATTGATGCTGTTAACAATTCTACTGATTCAGCTACTGGCGGTGACCTAGCAGATTTAAAGACACAATTACAAAAATTAGAAGGTAAAGACAGTGTTTACTTAGCTAAAGATAGTCTTGATACTACTAAATACAGCTCTACCGATAGAGGAACGGCTACCGTTAAAGGTGTTAAGGACACCTTGGGAGGTACTAGTGGTACTGATAATTTGTTAACTGCAACCACTGGATATGTAGCAACTCATGCGGATTTTGCTGCTGCTCTCGGCAAAGTATTTGATACTTCAAGTGGCAAAGTAGGCGATTTGAAGTCAAGTGCTACTACTAAAGATTTTGCTGATTTGCAAAAAGTAGTTCAGCAAGCTGCTAATAGTGCAACCGGTGACGATAAAATCAATTTGCAAGATTTAAGCAAAGAGTTAGACAAGATGGTTAATGATGGCGTTTCCACTAAAGCAACTGTTGATGCTAATGCTTCACAGAAGGCTAACAACGCTATTGCAAACTACAACGCTACGCTTGACGGCGATGCCCGTGCCAACGCTTCCGCAGCTTTGAATGCTGTTGACAATGCCATCAACAAAGTTTCTGGTCAACGTGCCGATCTTGGTGCCGCTCAGAACCGTTTGACCCACACGATCAATAACCTGGGCACGACGACAACCAATTTGTCAGACGCTAACTCGCGGATCCGTGACGTGGATATGGCTCAAGAGATGATGAACTTCACCAAGTCTAATATTCTTTCTCAAGCTGCAACGTCAATGCTGGCTCAAGCTAACGCAATGCCTAACAGTGTGTTGACTTTGTTACAAGGCTAATTTTGAATTAAGATTTAACTTTTTATCAACTTGAATACTCGAACAGGAACGCGTCTGGGGGATCGGCGCGTTCCTGTTTTTTTGTGTCTTTAATTGCTACGTTGTGCCAAATTAGATATAATTATCGTAGTACAATAGTAAACGTTAAAGGAGGATGTCATGGGTAATACTGTTATCAAAAACAAAACTGTTTCTACTCGAGTAACTTTAGCTATTCAGCAAAAAGCCAAGGATAATCTCGCTAAACAAGGATTAACCATTTCAGAATATATTCGCTTATCGTTGATTAAAGCAGCTAATAATGAAGTGCGCTTAGTAAGCTTTTTGGATTCTCCAGAGGCTAAAGCAGCAAAAAAAGAGGCCGAAAACGGTCAGGTGAAAACCATCGGTACGTTGAATGATTTTGACAAGTGGGTTGATAACTTAGATGGAAATTAAACGAACTAACTTATTTGAACGTCAACTAAAAAAACTGGCGAAAAAGCATTTCCCCGTCTCGGTATTAAAACCTTGTGTAAAAGCTGTTATTGAACATGATGAACTCATTTTAGCGAGAATCAAAGACCATGCATTAACAGGTAATTGGCAAGGATACCGCGAATTTCATCCAGCTAGGTATGGTTCTTACGCTAGTAATTATGATGGCTGGATTGTAGTCTATCGGTTGCAAAGTGACGAGCTTATCTTGCTATTAGTAACAACGGGTTCACACGAAATTTTGAATAAGAATTCTTAGATATAATTGTATTGGTGTACTACTAGTTGATCACTTATTCGAGTGTTAGAATAAGGACATGAAGAAAGCCGTTTTAAGGGCGGTGACATAGTTTAGAAGTCTGTAAAAGCCATCTTGTACTCGGTCAAAGTAAGTAGGACGGCTTTTTTATGTAGTTTTTGTCCACTCATATTTGGTGAAATTTGTGATAATTACTCATAGATTATCCCAATCAATATCGTCAACATTAGTAAAACCACTATTGTCATCTTCATGTTCGCGCACTTTAGCCAAGGTACCGGTGTTTTCCAAATATAGGGTTTCGGCGATTGCGTCCCAGTCTTTTTTAGCAACAATGACTGCCGCTTGGTCTTCATTCCCATTAGCAGAAGTGACCGTCACCGGCTTTTTTTGCTGGTTAATATCTTTCAGGATCTGGTAGAAATTTTGGCGCGCCTTAGTGGGAGTATAGTTTTCCATCTCGTTCACCTCTCTAGGCTCATTGTAACGTACGTTAATGCCGTACGCAATATTTGCGTCCAGCAACTTCAGCACATGATTGCTAGTCAAATATTTATTTGAGTGTTATAATAAGGGCGTAAAAAATAACCGGTGCGCTAACACCGGCTTTGAAAACAAGCCGCTTTAAAGGCGGTAGCTCAGTTATAAGATTAGAAAAGCCACCCTACAACCTGCTAAAGTTGTGTAGGACGGCTTTTTTGTGTTACTTTGGTTCTATACTAACAAGTGTTGATGACGAAAAATCAATGCTTGTTTTTTTGTATACCAATTTAAATTTAGGTATAAGAAAAAGCATTGCGCTTTTCCGTGTTACAATTAAGTCGACCAAAACCAATTGAAAGGAATGAAGGCAATGCTTTCCACAAATTATCTTATCAAACTTTGGCTCGGAATTACAGATAAAAACATCAATTTTGATGAAAATTATCCCCTCAGTCAGAAAATTATCAAAAAGAAACCAGCGCTT